>NZ_QWLE01000325.1:0-563 GCF_009917365.1 Neglectibacter sp. X4
GGACTTGCCTGCAAATGGTTTCCGCAGTTTAAGCTGACCGATATCGGGTCGATTTTATGAGCATGCGGGCTGCTTTGCGCTGAGATTGCGCTGAGACGGACTGGCTTTCGCTACGCAAGGCTGGGTTCCTGGCTATGCCGCCGCTCTGGGTTCAGACGTTGACAAATTTCTTGGTTTTTTGTATTTTTGTCAACAAATGCAAAGAAAAGAATCAATTTTTTCATCATTTTAATGCATTACTTTGACAAAATTGACAGATTTCCATTATTTTGTCAATTTAGTCAATGTTTTCAACAAAAAACCATGACAAAATTGACAAATTTCTTGATTTTTGTCAATCCTGTCAATATTTGTGTAAAATATCGGGTTTCCAATCAAGAATATGCTTCATTTATTGACAAAAAACCTTAAATAATAGGAATTTGTCAATACACAAAAACAAACAAGAGAGCAAATACAATTTGCAAACCTTGCAGTATATTCCGGAGATATCAAAAAATGCGGAAGGATGCGCACCGTAGAAATCACAAAATCAAAGATTTTGGATTTTCTGGCGTTTGACC
>NZ_QWLE01000326.1:0-561 GCF_009917365.1 Neglectibacter sp. X4
GATCTTTGTTGCATACGTTTTCCATGGTTTTGTTGCACTGCATGATGTAGCGGAACAGACGCAGGCGAACGGGATGTGCCAGTGCATCGGACACGTCTGCAATCATTTCGATGTCTTTTTCGTCAAAGTCCTGTTCTTTTCTAATTCTCATAATGAATGTCCTCCAAAGTTTTAGATTGTCAAATACCAATATACAATAAAACGGTCAAAATAGCAAGGAATGTGTCGAAAAAAGGTGGTAGAAACAGATGAAAGGCAGATAAAAGAATTTGTTTTATTGTCTGCTTGTGAATTTACAATTTTTCACGTATACTATAGATACGAGGAGGAGATGGCGAATGGATAAGAAGAGAATCCCTATTGGATTTGAGGATTTTAAAGAGATTAGAGAAGAGAACCTGTATTTTGTGGATAAAACAATGATGATACAGGAACTATTGGATGGCAGCAAAGTGACCTTGCTTACAAGACCGCGCCGGTTTGGAAAAACTTTGAATCTTTCCATGGTACGCCGTTTCTTTGAAGATGAGAGAACGACGGAAGGTGAGAAGATAGATAATC
>NZ_QWLE01000327.1:0-558 GCF_009917365.1 Neglectibacter sp. X4
ATTGTCCATATACGTTACAAATGGATTTTGCTTGTCAAACCAAAACATTCGTCCTCCACAGCACGCATCTAAAATCTTCATAACTTTGTTTCTCCTTTCAATTTATCCAACAACCGTATCCAGTCATCTTTGTCACACTCATCGCCGTAATATGGCGCTTGCTCAATATCTGTAATCATGATTTTCTTGCATTTGTTTGACAACTTTGGAATCTCGGAGATAATGTACCTTGTCACTATCCCAACCATGTAGCTTCTTCTGCCTAGTGCATAGCGCAAAGCACATATTAAAACGCTTTCATAATCTGTCATTCATCTACCTCATTATCTAACCATTCTTCTTTGCACAAATAGCACAAATCTCTACGTGGAATTTTTCCTGCACACAAGCATCTTTCGTCTCCTACGTAATACGGACACTCCACATTGTAAAAAACCATTGATTCGTACGATGCTCCCCCATCGTCTATACAATCTGGGTCTGTCAGTTGCATAACCATGTACTCTCTGTTTGTCATTCCTGCTCACCTGCCTCAAATATTTCATTTTTTCTCAAACA
>NZ_QWLE01000328.1:0-555 GCF_009917365.1 Neglectibacter sp. X4
AGTAAAAGTCAGCGATGGATACGCAAGAAACATGCTGCTGCCGAAAGGGTATGCAACCGAGGCGACCGATGGCAATATCAGAAGTCTTGAGAAGCAGAAAGAACTGCTGGCACAGAAAAAGGCAGAAGAAAAAGCGGCGGCAGAAGAACTTGCAAAGAAGCTGGAAGATGTAACTGTTATTATCAAGACTAAGTCCGGTGAAGGCGGCAGACTTTTCGGCTCCATTACTTCCAAGGATATTGCTGACGAAACGAAAAAGCAGACCGGTCTTACCATCGATAAGAAAAAAATTCAGATGAAAAACCCAATTAAGAGTATTGGCAGATTTGAAATTGATGTGAAATTGTATCCGGAAGTATCCGGTAAGCTGACCGTTGAAGTAACCGACTAAAACTGATTGACTGATAGTATAGAGAGGAATCTACATGGTTGAGAAAATTCCACCCCATAATACGGAAGCGGAGAAGTCTGTTTTAGGCTCAGCCATGCTGAGCAAGGACGCGCTTTCCGATGTTATTGACCATATTACACCAGAGGATTTTTATGACGCAGCGC
>NZ_QWLE01000329.1:0-552 GCF_009917365.1 Neglectibacter sp. X4
ACCTTTGCTACAGAATCCACAGCTGCACAGATTGTTAATGACAAAATCACAGCCATTCCTCTTGAAGTTCCAGTTAAATATAATACTTATCTGGTATATTTGCAGGACAAAGAACCGAGGGGAATTTACAGAGCTTTTGTAGATTACGTGGTAAATGAAACTCATAGTTTGAACGAAACGAAGAAAATTAAGATTAAAAATAACGATATTTTGTATTAGACGGGGAGAGCACTGAAAAAATACATATTTTCAAAGAAAACCCCGAAAATATGCACATCGGTCTGCATATTTTCGGGGTTTTTACGTTATATATGCACATTCTGAGCTGTAAGGCGATAGTCAAACTGCTGTTTGATAGTTTTTTATAGGAAAAAATGCATATCAGGAGAAAAACTATCAAAAATATGCACATTTGCTCGAGGATTTGTGCATATTTTTGGCTGTTTTGATGGAAATATGCACAGAGACGAACAGCAGTAAAGTTCGCTGTTCTTTGCACTTGTGAATCGCAGGATATTTGGTATAATATTTTTAGGTTAGTGAAGCAGAATG
>NZ_QWLE01000330.1:0-270 GCF_009917365.1 Neglectibacter sp. X4
TTCCAAGAACAAAATACGGTCCATCTGCTCGATGGTGGAAATACGGTGCGCGATTAGAAGCGTCGTTTTTCCCTTCCGCACCGAACGCAAATTCTGCAAAATCATTCTTTCCGTCTTGGTGTCCACCGCTGAAACCGAATCATCCAAAATCAATATCGGCGCATCCTTCATCAAAGCGCGCGCGATTGAAATTCTCTGTTTCTGCCCTCCGGACACCGTCACGCCTCTTTCGCCCAGCACCGTATCGTAGCCAGCGGTAAAGCCGCAGAC
>NZ_QWLE01000331.1:0-272 GCF_009917365.1 Neglectibacter sp. X4
CTCATCAATGTCCGCCATTCTCGCCGCGGTCTGTATGCGATCCATCCCTGACACGTCTCCATCCATTCCAAAGGCGATATTTCGCGCAATCGTATCCGAAAAGAGAAAATTATCCTGCGGCACATAGGCAAACGCCTCCCGCACGGAAGCAATCGTCAGGTCGTTGATTTCCTTTCCATCCAGAAAAATCATGCCGTCATTCACGTTATAGGTTCGTAGCAGCAGATCGACGAAAGTCGTTTTTCCCGCGCCAGTCTTTCCTACAATGCCCA
>NZ_QWLE01000332.1:0-549 GCF_009917365.1 Neglectibacter sp. X4
CTCTGATCCCCCAATCTGAAACCTTAGTTTTCTTCTATATATTCATCGTAGGTGCACAGTCTGTCAACCAGCGTGCCGTCCTTGCGAATTTCCATAATTCTATTGGCAATGGTCTGAATAAATTCATGGTCATGGGATGCAAAGAGCACATTCCCTTTGAAATTTTTCAGACCGTCATTGACCGCCGTGATAGATTCCAAATCCAAATGGTTGGTCGGCTGATCCAAAGCCAGCACGTTAGAGCCAAACAGCATCATGCGTGAAAGCATACAGCGCACCTTTTCACCTCCGGAAAGAACCTGTACTTCCTTATAGACATCGTCCCCTGAGAAAAGCATCCTGCCCAAAAAGCTTCGCATAAAGGTCTCTGTAGTCTCGCTGGTGTACTGGCTGAGCCACTCCACCAGATTCAAGCTACAACCGTTAAAAAATTCCGAATTGTCCATCGGGAAATAGGAGTTAGTGATGGTAACGCCCCATTTGTAGGAACCCTCATCTGGCTCCATTTCACCCATGATGATTTTAAATAGAGTCGTATTTGCAATTTCA
>NZ_QWLE01000333.1:0-547 GCF_009917365.1 Neglectibacter sp. X4
AAATGATTCCTTTTTGTTGAATTTTATGAACGAATCAAAATTATATAGGAATTTATATTCTACATAGTCCAAAGCCCAGTATAGTCTATCTGTATATTCTAAAATACAGCTTGCTGCATCATAGAAACACGAGTCACCTATTCTATCAATTTGAATCTTTTTAACTTCTTCCTCTATAGTTTTAACCATTTTGATTATTCCCTTCTGTTGATTCCATATAAAACTTAGCCTGCGAAAACCATAATGCTTGATATTCTTCATTTGTAGCTAGTAAATCAGAATGTGTTCCGATTCCAACAATTTTCCCTTCTTTCATTACAATAATTTTATCCGCCCCTCGGGTAATTCCTAATCTATGAGAAATAATTATACTTTTTCTGCCTTCGGACAATCTACTGTAAATATTAAAAATTTTCTCTTCTTCACTTGGATCTATTGCTGCTGTAGGCTCATCTAAAACAATAAATTTACTTTTACGATATATACCTCTTGCAATGGCAACTCTCTGCCACATGCCTCCTGAAATATCTTTACCCCCAAACTCAGG
>NZ_QWLE01000334.1:0-545 GCF_009917365.1 Neglectibacter sp. X4
CCCTGACCGACCTTTTGACCATCAAGAGAAAAAAAGGCAGACTGGGCAACATGACGGTAGGTCTTTGCGGCGACTTAAAATTCGGAAGAACCGTACACTCCCTCATCGAAGCAATGCTGAGATACGAAAACGTCAGCTTCGTTCTCATCTCCCCGCAGGAACTGCAGGTACCTGACTACGTGAAGGAATCCATGGACAAAGCCGGCGCAAAATGGAAAGAAGTTGAAAGACTGGAAGACGCTATGGAAGAGCTAGACATTCTGTACATGACCCGTGTACAGAGAGAACGTTTCTTCAACGAAGAAGACTATATCAGATTGAAGGACAGCTACATTCTGGATTTAGAAAAACTGCAGGCTGCAAAAGAAGATTTGACCATCATGCACCCACTGCCAAGGGTCAATGAAATCTCTGTAGAAGTGGATGACGACCCGAGAGCCGCTTACTTCTTCCAGGCACTGTGCGGCAAGCACATTAGAATGGCTCTGATTCTTTACTTACTGGGAATTAAGAGAGAAGCATAATTAAAGCAATAAAGAAAGAGA
>NZ_QWLE01000335.1:0-544 GCF_009917365.1 Neglectibacter sp. X4
ATACTTTTCTAGCTTTCCCTCCAAAATTTCCAGACAGGACAGCGCCTGCTCGGAAACAGTTTCGCCTTTATCAGAAATCTGACCTGAAAGGTAAAGCACTCCGTTGTGAATGACTGCTTCGTGGAAGCGTCCGTTTGAATTGTAACGTTCTAATTTCATATTTCTTTCTCCTTTTCGTTCCATAAATTATTTTCTTTGCATCTTTTTATTTTTACCGGTCTGCGTAGCGTTCTATCATACCGCTGCGCACATGGCTGTGGTTGCCATGCTCCATGGCGACTTTGCCGTTTACCAGCACATAGCTGATACCTTCCGGCTTGCTTCTGGGATCCACCATGTTCTTATTCGGTTTCAAGTTTTCCAAATCTGCAATGACGATATCTGCCTGCATACCTTCCTTCAGATATCCTCTCTTTGTTAAACCGAGAACCTTTGCCGCATTGCCTGTCAGCTGTCCCACTACTGTCTCCAGCTTATATCCACGCTCTAATCTGCTGTTGATGTACTCTATGATTCCGCAAAATCCAGATGGCGTTCCGTTATC
>NZ_QWLE01000035.1:0-31273 GCF_009917365.1 Neglectibacter sp. X4
TCGCCAGGGCGCTCCGGTTCGCAATACCCAAAACACCGCATTGATAAAGCGACGGTTATCCTGGGCAATCCCTCCCCACTGTCCTCGTTGTCCTGGCAAATGGGGTTCCGGCAACGACCACACCTGATCGCTTATATCGTGTCTGTGATAGGAAGCATCCATCTTTTCCTCTCCTGTCTTTTTTGATGTTTCCATTCTATCACAATTCCTCTACCTTGTGTAGACACTATCTAGGGGAGGTTGAAAACTTTTTCGTCCGCTTCCCCTATTGGGACACCATTATGCACACGGTAAACGGTATTGTTTGTGCAGCACTAAGCCTGTCATTAGTCGTACTTCTCAATAAGCAGGACAAAATACTTTTTCGTCTGTCCCCGGTATTCCTTATGGTTGTGGCAGTTTCCTTTTCTATGCTGATTGGGGTACTATGGGAATTTTTTGAATTTGGCGTTGACCGTATTATGAAAAAGGATATGCAGAAAGACACATGGGTAAGCGAAATTTCTACGGTTTCTCTTGATACAGGTTCTGACAGCAGAGTTACCACCATATCCCAGATTGAAAAGGTGACGATCAATGACAGTGAGGTTGTACTGGATGGGTATTTGGATATCGGGTTATACGATACAATGGAAGATTTATTTGTAACATTTGTCGGGGCAGTCTCTTTTAATCTTTTTGCGGCCATATACAGCAAAAAGCATAGCAGGCTGTGATTTGTGTCCAGCTTTTTCAGATAACGCCACCGTTCTTTATCCTTGTAGAAATCTGCGTACTGTTCCCGCATGACTTCAAGCAGGCAGCCCTGTACGGGGATAAACAGCTTGTCCATATAGCTTTGGTCGGTTTGCCTACGGCGGCAGAAATCCTTATAAGACAGTTCCACATAGCCGCTACTTTCTTTGATATATACTTTTTGGGGTTCGGATTTCACCGTATTTTCCTCCAATCTGAATTTTTGAAAATGTAAAAATCCAGATTGGAAAGGCGGCGAACGACAGCCAACAGCAGAAACAACCCTGCGGCACATTCCGATAAAAAACGACAAAAGAAAAACCGCAAAAGCTGTTACCACATAAGGAGATAATTTAAAAACATTATTGGAATACAGCTTATGGGCGATAGCAAGGGCAAAAGCCAGCGTAAAAAGTAGGAATGCTTTTCACACTGGCTTTCTCTATATGAAGATTTAATTATATATTCGTAAAATGTAATTTTCTTTGCTGCAATGCAGAAAAGTAATGCAAAGTTCAAAATAGTATTTATTGGTTAATGATGTGATTATTAAAGCACTCAACAACTAACCAAAAAATAAAATTATGGAAGGTTAGAACTGTGGAAAAACCATTATTTGAGCAGATGGGCGGGACATATACAAGGACTGGCGATTATCATTTACCTGCGCTTGACTTACCTGCCGAAAAAGAAAGGCATATCGGCGTATGGGGTCAGAGACATGCAAGGTATTTGAAGCTAAACAATAAGGTTTTGAATATGAACCTTCTTACAAGCGGCAGGCTGAATGAATATCTTGCAAGTGTAGACGCACTGGCAGAGGATATGCTTTTTCGGCTGGTAGCGGAATATGCCGACAGGCAGGGCGTGACAGAACAGTTGAAATCCGAAAATCAACTCTTATGGATTCAAAAGACGAATAACATTTTGGCGTGTGTAAGGGAAGTTGTTGAAAATGATATAATTTATTCATAGGTGAATGACAGCGTTTCCGTAATAAGTGACAATGCCATTCAAACTTAAGCAACGATAGTTTGTGAATTGAAAAATCCCATGTTTTTGTGTATAATAGGAAAAAAGCCAAATTGAGAAATAGGGATTTATTTTTTCTTTTGTTGGTAAGTCAGTTCTTTGTATATCTTTATTTAATTGCATTGGATTTTCCAACGTAGGTAAATCCGGCGTAGGTTCTGTATGCGGCTGCTCATAGATTACATAATCGGCTCCCCGCAAGCGTCCTTTCTCGTCGCGCTCCCGTGAACGGACGATATACCCGGCGCGTTCCAGCTCCTTTATGGCTTCCCGGATAGCGTCTATCTTTTCCCGGTTGATCTGTGACAGCCCCGCAAGGGTGTAGTCCCAATCTTCGGGCAGGGAAAGCATTTGCGACAAAAGCCCCTTTGCCTTTAATGTCAGTTCCTTGTTGCGTAAATGGTGGTTGCTCATAACGGTATAGCCCTTGTTGCGCTCCACTCGGAAAACTGCCATAGCTTCATCACTCCTTTTTGTGGTCTTGTTACGCAATAGGGGCTTGTTTTGACGGGTTTAAATTAAAACCGTACCGCTTGCATATGCAAGTGACAGAACGTACCAACGCGACGTGATGCGTGGCTGATATCATAGGGCCATGCTCGCATATGAAAATAAAAATTCCCCGGCTTCGCCAGGGGATTTTTATTCATCCGCTTTATTCCATTACACGTCCCAGCGGTAGCCCAGGCCCCACACTGTTACAATATGCTTAGGGCTGGAAGGCTCGTCTTCTACCTTCATGCGCAGGCGGCGGATGTTCACATCCACAATCTTTTCCTCCCCCACATAGCTTGGCCCCCACACGTGCCGGAGGATATCCCCCCGGTTCAGGGCTGTGCCGGAGTTTGAGAAAAAGTATTCCATAATCTGAAATTCCACCTGAGTAAGCTCAATGGGCACGCCGTTTTTCATGAAGGAACGGTTGCGCAGGTTCAGGGAGAACTCCCCGGAATGCAGCTCGTCCCGCAGGGCGCCCTCCCGGTTTTCCGCCGCCAAGGCTACCCTGCGGTATACCGCGTCCACCCGGGCCACCAGCTCGGAAGGGGAAAAAGGCTTTGTCACATAGTCATCCGCCCCCATCATCAGGCCGCTTACCTTGTCCATCTCCTGAGTTTTGGCGCTTAAAAGGATAATGCCAATAGAGCTGTTGCGGCGGCGCAGTTCCTTGCACACTGCCAGGCCGTCATGCTCCCCGGGCATCATAATGTCCAGCACCGCAATATCGAAAGCGCCGTTTTCCTGATCATAAAGGGCTAGGGCCTGATCCCCGTTTTCCGCCTCATAGGCCCGGTAGCCTGCCCGCTCCAGGTTTATCACCACAAATTCCCGAATGTTCTGCTCATCCTCAGCCACCAGGATTTTTTTCATGCCGCAGTCCTCCCCATGATTTATCTCTTTCCGGCATTACACCGTTATCATCTGAAAGCTTTCTTTCACCTGATCAATGCACCGCAGGAGGAATTCATCCTTTGTCAGCACCTGAATGCCATAAACGGAATCATTTTGGGAGCAGAGCATCTCATAGCCGCTTCCCTCCCCCCTGCTCTCCCAGGCAGACTGGCTGAACACCCGGATGGTGAACAAGGCTGTGCCCAGAAGCGGGGTGCCGTCCTGCGCCCCAATAAGCTGGGTGTAGGTGACCGTGCGCCGGACCGGATCGTTAGAGGCGGAAAGCTCCCGCCTGAACCGGTACGGCACCTGGAACCAGTAGTTTTCCCGCACATTCATCATGGCATACAGGACGGTGCGCCTGTGGCCCCCCTCCCGGAAGGCGTCCCACTCCACCAGATAACTGGTGGTGTCCGGCACCGCGTCCTCCGGCAGGCCGGGCAGGCGGGTGACGGCAGGCATCTCCAGCATGCCGTCTCCGTTAATGTCCCGGGAGGTGAAAGCCGCCGCAGAAGGCCGTGCGTAAGGGTTCAGGTAATTCTCTGTGTTCACCCCTGCCGGGTAATTGCGCAGCCTGTCCTCTTCCATCACAAATATCTGGGTGGTCATGCTGCCGTCCGCCGTGGCCCCGTCTACCACTACCCCCTGCTGCTCCTCTGTAAGCTGCCCGAAAATCATAGAGGAATAGGAGGCAATGGCATTGTCTGCCGGGGCCGAAGCCATCTCCTCCGGCTTTCCCTGGTTAAAGGCATACACCCTGGCCCGGGCAGGGGAGGCTTCCGCCCCCTCCTCCGGGGCGGGCAGGTATTTGTCAATGGTAAACACCTCGCTTGCCCCGTCCCCGTCAAAATCCGTCAGGGTCATCTCGCCATACCGCCCCAAGGTGTATTCCCGCATCTCTCCGTCCTCAAAGAGGTATGCGTTTACAGTGGCGGTGCGGCCCGTATCGCCGGCAGTGCTGCCCCAGCCGATAAGCACGCTTTTCCCGCCGCCTTTCAGGCTGCCAAAGCACACCCTGTCCACCTGGGTCGCGTTGTTGGTAAAGGCAGAAACAGCCGCCCATTCCCCGCCGCTCTTTGTCAGGAACTGCACCTCCACCCCGTTTGTGCCGTTATCCTCCAGCAGGTGGAAGCCAATGGCATCCTCCACCCCGTCCCCGGTAAAATCCTCCATAATGATGGCGGATCGGTACTGCCCGCTGCGGGGGTAAATAAACGTCACATCCTGCTGGGCACCCTGGAGCACCTTGTAAATGCTCTGCTGATCCGCGTTCACCTTGGGGGGCGACATCAGGTTCTGGGTGGAGAACCCCGCAAACGAGCATCCGGAAAACCCCAGGCACAGCACCGCCGCCCCCAGGACGCTTTTTATCCAGCCCTTCATGGAACTCCCCCTTTCCGTCCAGGTTTTTATAAGGCTTCCCCCAGGCAGGAGGAAACAAAATGAGAATCAAGCTTTTTGGTATTGTGCCATCAACCGCCCACGTGAAAACGGCAAACTGGTTGCGACAATTGAAATCGTGTATAGTAACCTATTGTAGGTTATTATACCATACTCTGTCCCACCATGGCAAGGGGGTGTGTGCGGAAGGAAAAGCCAGGGGAATTTGACAAACTTTGCCCCTGGTGGTATCATGTTCCCCGTTGGGAATCCGGGTGCGCACAGCCTAGGGCTTGTTTGAAAATAGAGGGAATGACGAATTTTTGGTCAGAAGTGGTCAGGTTCCAGGAAAAAACCGCAAGTCAACCTGCCGGTTGACGAGGATTTTTGACACAGAAGATGCCCGCTTATGGGCAAAAAGACGGCGTTTTCGATTTTTCAAACAAGCCCTAACAAAGGAACGGGGTGGGAATCCCCGGCGAGCACGTCGCCGTGATGGCGGAGCGCCCTCCTGCTAAATGCTTTCAGGCATTTGCCCACTGGCTTTTTGCTGGGAAGGGAAAGGGGGGCGCGTTTGACGCCTAAGCCGAAAGACTTGCCCGGATGGCCGCACAGCAGCCGCGAGCGCCGGTGTGCTGTGCATGTCCTGCCCGCAGGACTGCCGCCCCTCACTATATTTTACTATTTGAGAGGGATGAAACACAGACACCCTCTCAAAAGAAAGAGGGTATTTTTTATGAACAGACGCACGTACACAAAGAAGGGCCTTGCCCTGGCGCTGGGCCTGCTGCTGGTGCTGGGACTTTTCTCCGGCTGCGGGGAAAAGCCTGATGCTGGGGATGGTGAAAGCGGCCCTGTGAAGAACATCACCCTGCAGGTGGTGCACCGGGACGAAAGCGTGAAGGATTTCCAGCTTGCCACAGACAAGGAAACCCTGCGGCAGGCTCTGGAAGAGGAGGGCCTGATTGCCGGAGAGGAAAGCGAGTTCGGCATGTTTGTGAAAACTGTGGACGGCGAGACAGCAGACGATTCCAAGCAGGAATGGTGGTGCCTGACAAAGGGCGGGGAAACCTGGACAAGCGGGGTGGATTCCACGGAAATTGCTGACGGGGACGCCTTTGAGTTCACCCTCACCACAGGCTACTAAGGCAAAGCCCCCTGCATGAAAAAGATTTTTGCGCTTTGCCTGATGGCAATTATGGGCGTGGTGCTGGCAGCCTCCAAGGAAGCGCTGGCCTTCCTGCCCAATTTCGAGCTGGTGACTTTGCTGCTCATCCTGTTCACCCTGTGCTTCGGGCGGTATGTCATAGGGGCGCTGGGGGTGTTCCTGCTGCTGGAAGGGCTGCTGTATGGCTTTGGCCTGTGGTGGGCCATGTACCTGTACGTCTGGCCCCTGCTGGCAGGCCTTGCTTGGCTGTTCCGCTGGATGGACAGGGCATGGCAGTGGGCGCTTTTTGCAGGGGGATACGGGCTGTGCTTTGGCTCCCTGTGCGCCCTTGCCTACCTTCCCTTGGGCGGCGCTTCCATGGCCCTTGCCTGGGCCATAGCCGGCCTGCCTTTTGATTTCATCCACGCCGGGGCGAATTTCCTTCTGGCCCTGGTGCTGTACCGCCCCCTGCGCACAGCCTTGGACAGGCTGCCCAGCATCACATAAAGCCCTTTTTACAGCATACCCCAGCAGCCATGGGCTTATTTGAAAAATCGGAAATACCGCCTTTATGCCCAATGTGAGAGGATTTCTGTGTCAGAAACCCTCTCAGGCGAAAATCCGGCACTTCCTCTATTTTCAAACAAGCCCTATACGCAAAATAAAAAACCACAAAAAGGATGCTTCCGTTTTCCCCAGCCGCTTTACTTTTTCCCACAAATGAGGTATACTATTAGTGCCTGACATTAAGACACACATCTGCGTGAAAGGCACGGACAGCGAAAGCTTTTAGAAAACGCACAGCTTCCCTGTGGGTTTTTATGCCGTGCCTTGCAAAGGCGCGGCTTTTTTGTCCTCTTTTGGGGAAAGGATGGAGACATATGGAAACGCGGGTTGCAGTTATGAGCATGATTGTGGAAAACAGCGACACAGTGGAAACCCTCAACGGGCTGCTCCACGAATATGGTCAGTATATTATCGGCAGGATGGGCATTCCTTACCGGGCGCGGGGCATCAACATCATCAGCATTGCCATCGACGCGCCCCAGGACACCATCTCTGCCCTGGCAGGGCGCATTGGCGCCCTGCCGGGAGTCAGCGTAAAAACAGCTTTTTCAAACCAGAAGGGAGGCACAGCATGACAGCAGATTTATCTTCTTTGGCAAACCGCCTTGTAAAAGGCCAAGGGCTTTCTATAGAAGAATACGCCTTTTTCATAGAAAACCGCACCCCGGAACTTGCACAGGAGCTTGCCCGGCAGGCGGTGGAGGTGCGGCAGGGGATATACGGCAAGGATGTGTACGTGCGGGGGCTGATTGAAATCAGCAACATCTGCAAAAACGACTGCCTCTACTGCGGCATCCGGGCCTCCAATAAAAACTGCCAGCGGTACCGCCTTACCCCGGAGGAAATCCTGGAATGCGCGGCTGAGGGCCGCCGCCTGGGCTTTCGCACCTTTGTGCTCCAGGGGGGTGAGGACGCCTACTATACTGATGCGCTGCTGTGCGCCCTTATCAGGGAGCTGAAGGAGAAATATCCAGACTGCGCCATCACCCTCTCCCTGGGAGAGCGCAGCTATGAAAGCTATAAAGCTTTAAAGGAGGCCGGGGCCGACCGGTATCTTCTGCGCCACGAGACAGCGGACAAGGCCCATTATGCATCTCTGCACCCGGCGGGGATGTCCTTTGAAAACCGCATGGAGTGCCTGAAAAGCCTGCGGGAGCTGGGATACCAGGTGGGCTGCGGGTTCATGGTGGGTTCCCCGGGACAGACGGCCCGGACCCTGGCAAAGGATCTTAAGTTTATTGAAGAGTTCAAGCCTGACATGTGCGGCATCGGGCCCTTTGTGCCCCACGCGGACACGGTTTTTGCAAAGGAGCCTGCCGGAACGGTGGAGCTTACCTGCTTCCTGCTTTCCATCATCCGGCTGCTGCACCCGCCGGTGCTGCTGCCCGCCACCACAGCCCTGGGCACCATCCACCCCGAAGGCCGGGAAATGGGCATCCTTTCCGGGGCAAACGTGGTAATGCCCAACCTCTCTCCTGTGTCTGTGCGGAAAAAATACGCCCTGTATGATAATAAAATCTGCACCGGGGAGGAATCTGCCCAGTGCAAGGACTGCCTCAGCGCCCGGATGCGCTCCATTGGCTATGAAATTGTGACGGACAGGGGTGACGTAAAGAAGGATGGCCGCCATGGAAGAGTATAACCACAGCGTATACCGGGGCCTTATTATAAAGGGCTGCTTAAAGGAAGCCATGGCTTATTGCGGCAGGTTTCCCCAGCACCAGGAGCTGCTGGAAAAATATGAAGCCCGGTTTCAGCAGGAGAAGTATCTTTCCTATGCGGTTTGCCCTAAGCTGAATCAGCTTCTCCTTGCATATCAGAAATACTGCCGGGATGTTTTCTATCTGGAACAGGCGCCGGAAAAAGCCGCCGCTGCCCTGCGGCAAAGGCTCGCGAGTCTGCTGGGCCTGGACAAAAGCCTTTCTATGGAAGATTTGGAGGAAAAAGAAGCCGCCAAAGCCTTTGCGGCAGAGGGGTTCCACTTTTTAGGCGGCAAAACCAGCGGCTATTACGGGCCATACATCTGGAAAACAGAGGAGCTAAAGCGTTACGCTGTCCAACTCCCGGAAGGGGAGCAGGAATACCCTGTAAAGTTTTTGGATGGGTTTGTTTTTCAGGGCTGGATGGATTATATTTCCTTTGGCATTGTGCGCACTGGGGGATGGTCTAATGGAGATGGGCTTATCCACTGCGTGAAGCCCGCGTACAATTTGGAATCGGAAAGCTTCCAGGTTTCCCTGCTGAAACACGAGGCCCAGCACGCAGCGGATTTGGCAAGATATCCGGACATGAGCAATGAAGATTTGGAATACCGGGCCAAGCTGGTGGAGCTGGTTTATTCTAAGGAAAGGGATCTGCTCACCTCCTTTGCACAGCAAGCCGGCGACAGGAACAAGGCAAACGGCCACGCCAGGGCGGCGGCCCGCATTGCCGCAGGCATGGAACGGCTTCTGGGCCGAAAGCGGGAGTGTTTCCCCGCCCTGCCTCACGAGGAAGTGATGGCGGCAGCCGGAACGCTTTTTGCAGAAAGCTGTTGGGAAATGGCGGAGAAATATGGATAGGAGGATGCCATATGACCCTGAGAGAAAAGGCGGAACACATCCTGCAAGCCTCCGGGCTGCTGGAGCATCTGAAAGCATACGGCACGCCCCACATCATTGGCAGCCTGCGCATGGATATGATGGCCTGGAACGATATTGACATCGACATTGAAAACGACGGCATGGATTTAGAAAAGCTGTACCGCCTGACAGGGTTTGTGATGGACGCCTTCCATCCCGTCTGGTATGAGGCCAGGGAGGAAACGGACGGCGGGGCGAAAACCGTGTGGTTCCAGGGCTTTGAGGCCATGATAGACGGGGAAAAGTGGAACTTTGACCTGTGGTTTTTCGACCGGGAAAGCATTGAAAAGGCCGAGACCCTCTGCGACGACATAGCCGCCCGGGCCACGCCTGCCCAGCGGGAGAGCATCACAGAGATGAAGCGCGGGCTGCTTGCCCGGGGCTTGTACTCTTTTGAAAAATTCCGCTCCATGGATGTGTACCGGGCGGTGCTGGAAGAAAACATTCAAACTATAGAAGGGTTCCTTGAACGGTATGCGCCGGGCAAGGGGACAATATAAACCTGAAACCATCAAAATTCTGAGGCTAAGGCGGCGCTTTCCTAAGCGCCTGCGCTGCCCCAAAGAAAAGGAGAAATGCAAAATGGCAAAGTACGATCCGAAATCTTTAAAGGCTGAGGAGTTCATTAACGACGGGGAAATCCGGGAGACTTTGGCTTATGCTGAAGAGAACAAGGACAACGCGGCGCTTATTGACCAGATTCTGGAAAAGGCCCGCCCCCGAAAAACCGAAACAGGCTATGTCTGCGCCGGGCTTACCCACCGGGAGGCCTCTGTCCTGCTGGCCTGCGAAATCCCGGAAAAAATTGAGAAGATGTACGAAATTGCCGAGGAAATCAAGCTGGCCTTTTACGGCAACCGCATCGTCATTTTCGCCCCGCTGTACCTTTCCAACTACTGCGTCAACGGCTGTGTTTACTGCCCCTACCACCTGAAAAACAAACACATCCCCCGGAAAAAGCTGACCCAGGAGGAGGTAAAGGCAGAGGTTATCGCCCTGCAGGACATGGGCCACAAGCGCTTGGCCATTGAAGCCGGGGAAGATCCCAAGAACAACCCCATTGAGTATATTTTAGACTGCATTAAGACCATCTACAGCGTCCACCACAAAAACGGCGACATCCGCCGGGTGAACGTAAACATTGCCGCCACCACAGTGGAGAACTACCGGAAGCTGAAGGAGGCGGGCATCGGCACATACATCCTGTTCCAGGAAACCTACCACAAGGAAAGCTACCTGGAGCTGCACCCCACCGGCCCCAAGCACGACTATGACTACCACACCGAGGCCATGGACAGGGCCATGGAGGGGGGCATTGACGATGTGGGCCTGGGCGTGCTGTTCGGCCTGGAAATGTATAAATACGAGTTTGCAGGGCTTATTATGCACGCCGAGCACCTGGAGGCCGTTCATGGCGTTGGGCCTCACACCATCAGCGTGCCCCGGCTAAAGCGGGCTGACGACATCGACCCCGATCAGTTCGACAACGGCATTGACGACGAAATTTTCGCCAAAATTACCGCCTGCATCCGCCTGGCTGTGCCCTACACCGGCATGATTATCTCCACCCGGGAGACAGAGGAAGTGCGCAGCAAGCTTTTGCGGCTGGGCATCTCCCAGGTAAGCGGCGGCTCCCGCACCTCTGTAGGCGGCTATACGGAGGAAGAACGCCCCCACGACACAGAGCAGTTTGACGTATCCGACCAGCGCACCCTGGACGAGGTGGTGTGCTGGCTGATGGAAAACGGGCACATCCCCTCCTTCTGCACCGCCTGCTACCGGGAGGGCCGCACTGGCGACCGCTTTATGAGCCTGTGCAAATCCGGCCAGATTTTGAACTGCTGCCACCCCAACGCCCTCATGACCCTGTCGGAATATCTGGAGGACTATGCCTCGGAGAAAACCAGGGAAGTGGGCTATAAGATGGTGGAAGAGGAGTTAAAGCGCATCCCCAAGGACAAGGTACGTGAGATTGCGGAGCAGAATATAAAGGACATTAAGAATTCCAACCGCCGGGACTTTAGGTTCTGATTGACACCGGGTGGCGGGCATGGTATCCTGATAAAAACACTTATTGGGAGGGAAAACGTATGGGGAAAAAATTTTTATCCTTGTGCTTGTGCGCCTGCCTACTGGTCTTAGGGGGATGCACAAAGACAGAGCTTTCCGCGCCGCCACCCAGCAGCGCCCCGGCTTCTTCACAAGTATCGGAGGCCGCGCCGGAGGAGGAAGCGGTCACCCTGACGCCGGAGGAAATTGAGAAGGCCAACGAAGCCTTTGCGCCTGTCCGGTATGGGGATAACACTCGGTACGCTTCGGAGATTAGCTGCTTTTTTACCAGCGAATACACCGACGTGCGGGACTTGGATTTTGAAGAGTTCCTGCGGTATTGCCCTGCACAGACCATGCTGGGGTGCCACGAAGCAGGGGAATACGATGACGTAATGGCAGCGGCAAAGGAAGGAGAGTATCCCGGGCTGGAGGGATATGAGGACATACTGGGCATGGGGATGGGAAGCCCTCCCGCGACCGCAGACTTTATTATCCCTGTCCACCGTTTTAAAAAGGAGGAGATATCGGCGCTGCTGAAAAAATATGCCGGTATCACGGTGGACGACCTGAAGGATACCAGCAAAGTCATCTATTTGGAAAAATATGATTCCTTCTACAATTTCACCGGCGATTTCGCCCCCGGCACCTTCCAGTGCGAAAAGGGCTGGAAAGAAGGGGATATGTACCGCTTTGTTTCGGAGGAGTACGGGAAAGAACTGGTCATAGAAAAGGCGGGGGAAGATTATTTTATCCGTTCTTTCACGGCCATAAAAGGAGAAAAATCATGAGAAAATGCCTGCGCTGCAACACCGAGATGGAAGAAGGCTATGTCCTGCTGGACGGAGGCCACGGCTATCAGGTAAAGTTGGGGAAACAGGGACGCTTTTTCGCGAAGGAAGTCTCCAGGCTGCAAGCAGCCGTGTGCCCCCGGTGCGGCTATACGGAGCTGTATACAGAAAACCTGGACCAGGAAAAGGAGTGAGCGAACATGAGCCTGAACGCAACAGTTTCCGCCGAGCGGCCCCATATCGGCTTTTTTGGGCTGCGCAATGCGGGAAAATCAAGCCTGGTGAACACGGTGACGGGCCAGGCCCTTTCGGTGGTGTCGGAGGTAAAGGGCACCACCACTGACCCGGTGAAAAAAGCCATGGAGCTTTTGCCCTTAGGCCCGGTGGTCATCATCGACACCCCCGGTCTGGACGACGAAGGGGAACTGGGGGCCATGCGGGTGGAGAAAGCCCGGCAGGTGCTGGCCCAGACCGACATCGCCGTGCTGGTGGCGGACAGCGCCCGGACGCTTACAGCTCCGGAAAACGAGCTGGTAAGCCTGTTCGAGGAAAAGAAGCTGCCCTACATCATCGCCCTGAACAAGGCCGACCTGCTCCCGGTGCGCAGGCCCCTCCCGGAAAAAGGGCTTTATGTCAGCGCCCTCACTGGGGAGGGCGTGGGGGAACTGAAGGAAAAGCTGGGCGCGCTGTTAAAGACAGAGAAAAATGAAAAGCGCATTGTGGCGGACTTGCTTTCCCCCGGCGATCTTGTGGTGCTGGTAATGCCCATAGACGAGGCCGCCCCCAAGGGCCGGCTGATTCTCCCCCAGCAGCAGACCATGCGGGATATTCTGGACGCCCGCTGTGCCTTTGCGGCCTGCCAGCCGGAGGAATTGAAGGGGCTGCTTGCCGGCCTTGGAAAAAAGCCCCGGCTCATTATCACAGATTCCCAGGCCTTCGGGCGGGTGGCAAAGGACACCCCGGAGGATGTGCAGCTCACTTCCTTTTCCATCCTCTTTGCCCGCTATAAAGGGGACTTGGAAACCCTGGTGCAGGGGGCGGCAAAGCTGAAATCCCTCCAGGACGGCCACAAGGTGCTCATCTCTGAGGGCTGTACCCACCACCGCCAGTGCGGGGATATCGGCACTGTGAAGCTGCCGGGATGGATACGGGAATTTTCCGGGGCAGAGCCGGAATTCCACTTCACCTCCGGCGGGGAGTTCCCGGAGGACTTACACCAATATGCCCTGATTGTCCATTGCGGCGGCTGTATGCTCAACGAAAAGGAAATGCAACACCGCCTGGCCTGCGCCCAACAGGCCGGCGTACCTATGGTAAACTATGGAGTGGCTATCGCCCAGATCCATGGCATCCTTAAACGGAGCCTTGCCCCTTTCCCTGCCCTGCAGGCTTTGGTGTAAGGATCGGCCAGCGTAAAAAACGAAAGGGGGCGCAGGTATGGAGCCTTGCCCGGTATATAAAAAATGCGGGGGCTGCCAGCTTCAAAATCTCTCCTATGAGCGGCAGCTCCAATGGAAGCAGGCCCGCTGCCAAAAGCTGCTGGGATCCTTTGGGAAGGTGCGCCCCATCATAGGGATGGAGCACCCCTGGCACTACCGCAACAAGGTGCAGGCCGCCTTTGCCTGGGACAAGCGGCGGGGCAGGGCCATTTCCGGGGTGTACCAGTCCAGCACCCACCGGGTGGTGCCAGTGGATTCCTGCCAGATTGAAGACGAGAAGGCAGATGAAATCATCTGCACTCTCCGGGAGATGCTGAAAGGCTTTAAGCTGACCCCTTACGACGAGGACACAAGCCGGGGATTCCTGCGCCATGTGCTGGTAAAAAGGGGCTTTGGTACCGGGGAAATTATGGTGGTGCTGGTAACCGGCACGCCTGTCTTTCCGGCAAAAAAGCATTTCCTGGCAGAGCTGCTGAAAAGGCACCCGGAAATCACCACTGTGATACAGAACATAAACGACATGCGTACCTCCCTGGTGCTGGGCAGGCAGGAAAAAGTGCTGTATGGCCCGGGCTTTATTGTGGATGAGCTGTGCGGCTGCCGGTTCCGCATTTCCGCCAAGTCCTTTTACCAAATAAACCCCCTGCAAACCCAGACGCTCTACCAGCAGGCCATTGAGTTTGCCGGACTTACCGGGAAGGAAAAGGTGCTGGACACTTACTGCGGCATTGGCACCATCGGGATGATTGCAGCCAAAAACGGCGCAGGCCAGGTGCTGGGGGTGGAGGTGAACCGGGACGCAGTCCGGGACGCTATTGGCAACGCCAAGGAAAACCAAGTGAAAAACATCTATTTCACCTGCGCTGACGCCGGGGATTTCATGGAGGAAATGGCTTCCCAGAAAGAGCCTTGCGATGTAGTTTTTATGGATCCGCCCCGGGCCGGGGCCAGCGCAGCTTTCCTGAAGGCCCTGCGCACCCTAGCCCCCCGGCGGGTGGTGTACATCTCCTGCAACCCCGAAACTCTGGCCCGAGACCTAAAGCTTCTGCAAAAGGATTACCGCGTCCAGGCCATCCAGCCAGTAGATATGTTCCCTCATACGCAGCACGTCGAGTGCGTAGTCTTGATGTCAAAAGTACAGAACTGAATACCGAAAAAGGCTTGAAAATAAGGCATTTCCGTGCAAATGGCATATTGTTTTGATGGCTGTGAAACGGAAGATTTAACACTCGGCTTATGGCGAAAATGATAGGTTGAGTTGACAGGTTGAAAATAGGCAAAGTCGAGTGGACAAGATGATTTTGCCTATTGTTGAGTTGATAGAATGGTTAATTGCACGGCAAGGAGGAATAGAGTTGATTAATTTAGGAAAACTGAAAGAAATAAAAGATTTGCGAAAGGTATGGCCGCATGAGGCATTAGACTTCACTCCTTGGCTTGCGGAAGAGGATAATCTTACCCTGTTGGCAGATGCTGTTGGATTAGAGATAACCGTTGATGAGACGGAGTCCAGTGTTGGTGACTTCAATGTGGATATCTACGCAACTGAAACCGGAACGGACAGAAAAATCATCATCGAGAATCAGCTTGAGGATACGAACCATGACCACCTGGGCAAGCTGATTACATATGCATCCGGGAAATCTGCTGATATCGTAATTTGGGTTGTAAAGAGAGCAAGAGAAGAACATCGCTCTGCAATTGAGTGGCTCAATAATCACACCGATGAGAATATTGCTTTCTTCCTTGTAGAAATCAAACTCTACCAAATCGGCAGTTCTGACATTGCCGTTAAATTTGAAGTGGTAGAAAAGCCAAATGACTGGACAAAGGAAATCAAGCGTAACACCAGCAATTCCCCTACGCTGCAAGCGAGATATGATTATTGGGTTGCCTTCAATGATTATGCATTCCAAAACCATGCATTTGCAAAGCAGTTCAATAAGAGAAAGGCAAGCACAGACCATTGGATGACTATGAGCGTAGGCTCCTCTGCTTGTCATATCAGCATCAATCAGATTCGCAAGGATAACCAGATTGTTGTAGAGTGGTATATTTCCGATGATAAAGAACTGTTCCATAAGTTTCATTCCCATAAGACGGAAATTGAAACGGATATGGATATGAAACTTGACTGGAGAGAATTGCCGGACAAGAAAGCCAGCAGAATCCTTATATCCCATCCGGCAGATTTTGATAATAAGGATAAGTGGTCTGAACAGTTCGATTGGGCGATGGACGTTGCCTTGAAGATGAAAAACGCCTTCAAGAAATACTTATAAACAAGTGAATACTGAGACAGTTTGAAAGTATAACATTCCGAGGGTTAGAGGTATTCTTCTGGCTCTCGGCTTTTTTATTATGGTGTCTTTGTTTAAAACATCACCAAACATCAAGAAACATCACATAATATATTGAAAACAAGTAAAAACGGTGATATAATATAAAAAGGAGTTTTCTAACCATCAACATTTGACGAGGTGAAAATAGTGAATGAAATGATGAATGACAAATGGATAGGCATTGAAGAGGCCGCAGAATATTTAGGAGTTAAGCCTATTACAGTTAGAGACTGGATTAAAAAGGACACAGGAATTCCTGCCCATAAAATCGGAAAGAAGTGGAAATTTAAATCCTCTGAATTAGATGCATGGGTAAAAAGCGGAAAGAGTGCTATCGAATGATAGCGTATGTTTTAAAGAATAACTTATTAGAATGGAGATAAAAGAGGGCTATGGCTGTGAAAAAATCCGAATTGTATTCAATGCTCTGGGAGGCTTGTAATAAGCTTAGGGGCGGTGTGGAGCCGTCACGCTATAAAGATTATGTGTTGGTTTTGCTGTTTTTTAAATATGTGTCTGACAGATACAAGGGTCAGCCGTTTGCTGAGTTCACAATCAGCAAGGGTGCATCCTTTGAAGATTTGATTGCTGCAAAAGGCAAGAGTGATGTAGGCGAGCGTGTGGATAAGATTATCCAGAAGTTCCTTGAGGACAACCGTCTACAGGGTTCTCTGCCGGATGTTAGCTTTAATAACCCAGAAGAACTCGGATCTGGAAAAGAACTTGTTGATAAAGTTTCCGGCTTGATTGCCGTATTCCAGAATCCTGCGATTGACTTTAAAAATAACCGTGCAAGCGGCGATGATATTATCGGTGATGCCTATGAGTATTTCATGATGAAATTCGCACAGGAATCCGGTAAGAGTAAGGGACAGTTCTATACACCGAGTGAGGTGTCCCGTATTATTGCTCGTTTGATTGGCATCGGCAATATTAAGGAGATGCCGACAAAAAAATGGACATTATATGACCCTGCGGCAGGCAGTGGCAGCCTTCT
Organism: Neglectibacter sp. X4; assembly: GCF_009917365.1. Classification (NCBI taxonomy): domain Bacteria; kingdom Bacillati; phylum Bacillota; class Clostridia; order Eubacteriales; family Oscillospiraceae; genus Neglectibacter; species Neglectibacter sp. X4. The sequence continues at coordinate 16,490 of NZ_QWLE01000035.1, forward strand.
TATTAGGTCTGCTGATGAGGCACCTGTGGACGAAAACGGTGATTCCATTGTAACTATCTTCGGACAGGAAAAGTATCCTGATACCGCCGGTTTGGCAAAGATGAACTTCATCTTGCACAACAAGGGTACTGGCGAAATCAAGAGTGGCAACACGCTGTCCACTCCTCAGTATTTGGATGAGTTTAATGAATTGAAGAAATTTGACTTCATCGTAATGAATCCGCCGTTTTCGGATAAATCTTGGACGGACGGAATTAAGCCGAGTGAGGATAAATATAAGAGATTTGATGGGTACAGCATTCCACCTGAAAAGAATGGCGACTATGCCTGGTTCTTACACGTTTTGAAATCTTTGGACACCAAGGGTAAGGCAGGTATTGTTATGCCTCACGGCGTTCTGTTCAGAGGCAATGCCGAGGAAACTATCCGTATTGAAATCTTGAAGAAAAGATATATCAAGGGCGTTGTAAGTCTGCCACCGAACTTGTTTTACGGTACAGGCATTCCTGCTTGCATTATCATCATTGACAAGGAAGATGCAGAAACAAGAGAAGGTATTTTTCTGATTGATGCCAGCCGTGGCTTTAAGAAGGATGGCAGCAAGAACAGGCTTCGTGAACAGGATATTGAGAAAATTGTTCAGACCTTCATCAATCAAGACATTATTCCGGGATACTCTCGTTTTGTGAAATACAGTGATGTGTTGAATGAAAACGGAGGTAATCTGAACATTCCGAGATACATCCCGAAAATTGATGATACGCTTCCGCAGAATATTGCTGCTCACTTGAAAGGTGGTATTCCGGGAACAGACATTGATTCGCTTAAGAAACTGTGGTCTATCGCACCTGATCTTAAGAAGGAAATTTTCACTTGTATTGATGAGGTGCATAACATTTATACACTCGCCCTCGCATCCGGTGAGATTGAAGGTGTTATCAGCCAGGACGAGAGCATCCTTGCCGAAAAGAAACGTGAAACAGAAGAGATTTTTGAACAGTGGAAGGCGGAAGTAAAGGACATCCTCCTTGGCATTGATGCGGACACCAATCCGAAGGAACTTATTCGCACGATTGCGACAATGCTTCGTGAGGCATATGAACAGGCAAGACTGCTTGACAATTACGATGTTTATGATTGCCTGCTGAATTACTGGAACGCAAAGCTACAGGATGATGTATATGCTATCAAGGCAGGCGGTTATGAGGTTGCAAGGGAAATTGATTACGAATATGCGAAGAAAAAGCAGAAGGATGAAAGTGGAGAAACTGTGGAAGTTGATGATACTTCCAAGGTAAAATCCTTTGAAGGCGCTTTGATTCCGAAAGAAATCATGGAGGCTGTTTACTTTGCGGATGAACTTGCTGAATTGACAGCGTTGATGGAACAGTCCACTGCTCTTGAGGCCGAACTGGATGAAATGCGTGAAGAAGAGTCCGGAGATGACGGCCTTTTGAAAGATGTGCTGAACGAAAAGGGCGATGGTATTCCAAAGGCCAATCTGAACAAGCGCATCAAGGAACTGGATGCCAAAAAGACATCAGCCGTTATGGATGCTATGATGCAGCTCGTGACTCTGTTTGACAATGGCAATACTTCGGAGATGGAGACTCTTGTTCGAGAAGTGCCGGAATTGGGTGAGTTTGATATCCGAAACAAGAACGGAACCTTTGGTAAGGCAAAACTGAAAGCTGCATTGAAGGTGGCTGCAGAGTCCGCTGCTGTGCCGGAAATCTACGCAGACGAATATGCGGCGTTGACACTTTACGCACAGAAGTATGCCGAGATGGATGCCGTGGACAAGGCATATAAAGCAGCCCGTAAAGCACTTGATGAAAAACTGGTGACAAAATATGCGGAACTGACCGATGAAGAAATCAAGCATCTTCTCTTTGATATGAAGTGGATGGCAAAACTGTCGGCGGATGTATGCGATGAAATTGAGCAGGTTCTGAATACACTTTCTTCCAAGGTGCTGTTGATTGCAAAGCGATATGAACACACCCTTGGTGAGATTGAGGATAGAACTGCGAAATCAAGAGCAGCAGTAGTATCGGCTCTGGAAAGGATGGGATACAAATGGTAACTTATCCTGCCGAATGGAACGAGAAAACATTTATTGAATTTATGAAAATTAAGAGAGGTGCATCTCCTCGTCCTATTGAAAGTTATTTAACCTCAAGTACAGATGGTGTTAACTGGATAAAAATCGGTGATGCCCCGAGATACGGAAAATACATTATATCAACGGTTGAAAGAATTACACCAAAAGGGGCATTACATTCAGTTCGTGTCTATCCCGGTGATTTTATTCTTTCAAATTCGATGAGTTTTGGACGACCTTATATTTTGAACATAGATGGATGTATACATGACGGTTGGCTTCGCTTATACGATTTTCAATCAGAAGCAACAGATGAGTTTCTATATTATCTTCTGTCATCCTCATATGTACAACGTCAATATGAGTCGTTTGCAGCAGGAAGCGGTGTTCAAAACCTAAATAAGGAAGTCGTGAAAAAAGTTAATGTGGTGCTTCCATCTATTCCCGAACAGGAAGAAATTGCTCGTACCCTGTCGCTGTTTGACACCTATATTGATGACCTTGCTGAACTAATCGAGAAAAAGAAAAGCATTCGTGATGGTGCGCTGGAAGATTTAATCACCAAAAAGACACGCTTGGATGGTTATGCTGGTGATTGGACACCTGTGACTTTCAACCAGGTAATTACCCCAAAGGCAAGAATTGGATGGCAGGGCTTGAAAAAACACGAGTATTTGAGAAGTGGCTACAGTTATTTGATTGGAGGTACAGATTTCAGTAATGGAACTGTGAGCCTGGACAACATTTCGTATGTTACCAAGGAACGCTATGATATGGATACCAATATACAGGTTTCTGAGAATGATGTTCTGGTAACCAAGGATGGCACTATTGGCAAGGTAGCTATTGTTCCTGAACTTAACAAACCTGCCACACTGAACAGTGGCGTGTTTGTATTCAGGACGAATTCTCGCCTTGTACCTGCCTTTCTGTTTCGTGTATTACAATCCTCTGTTTTCAGAGAGTTTATTGACACGCTGTCGGCAGGTTCTACAATTAAACACCTGTATCAAAAGGACTTGAAAAAATTTGAGTTTGAGATACCTGTTGACACAAAGGAACAAGAAGCTATTTCTGCAGTATTGACAGCAATGGATGAAGAAATACGAGATCTGGAAACAGAGCGAGAAAAAATGATTCAAATCAGAGAGGGCGCAATGAATGACCTGCTGACAGGTCGCGTCCGTTTGACTAAGTAAGGAGGCGCAAGATGGCAACTGTAGATGCGGAGAAAAAATTACAAAAAAGAGTCCTGCATTGGTTGGTGGATGACCTCGGTTATACTTATCTTGGAAACCTTGAAGATATCGACAACACACCTGTCAAGGAAGATTTGCTGAAAGCCAATCTGAAAAAGCGTGGGTACAGTGATGACCAGATCAAAACTGCTATCAGTGAACTCTTGAGCAAAGTGAATAATCAGGTCGATACGCTCTATCAAATTAACCGAGGCGTATATTCCCTGCTCCGTTATGGACGACAGGGAGCGAAGGATGAGCGTGGCCGCCGCCAGACAGTACACTATATAAATTGGGACGATATTGACAGCAATGATTTCTATGTTGCGGAAGAAGTGTCTGTTCTGCGCTTTGATAAGGTAACGAGAAAACGTCCCGATGTTGTACTGTATATTAACGGTATCGCACTTGGCATATTTGAATTGAAGAGTTCTTATGTCAGTGCCGGGAAAGGCATCCGTCAGATGCTGCAGAATCAGAAGCGTGAAAACATACTGAATTTCTTCAGTACGGCACAGTTTCTGTTTGCAGGCAATGAAGCAGAAGGTCTTTTCTATGGTACAACCGATACGCCTGAGAAGTATTATCTGAAATGGAAAGAGGACAAAAAAGCAACAGATGAATTATCTGCTGCCGTGAAACTGTTACAGGTCAAGGAAGTTAACCGTTTGAGAGATGGTGTAATTTCTCTTTGCCACAAGGAACGCTTCTTGTCTCTTATCCATGATTTCGTGATATATGATGCGGGCATCAAGAAGGTTACAAGACACAATCAGTATTTTGCTAACATTGCTGCCCGTAAGCGAATCCAAGATAAAGAAGGCGGTATCATCTGGAACACCCAAGGTTCCGGTAAATCGCTGATTATGGTTTGGCTTACCAAGTGGATTATTGAAAACGTCACAGACAGCCGAGTTGTTATTATTACGGACCGTGATGAACTGGATGACCAAATTGAAAGCCTTTTCATTGATGTGGATGAAAAAGTTCGTAGAGCCAAAAGCTGTGCTGACCTGCGTTCCATTTTGGATAAGAATGAGGACGCCATCGTGTGTTCGTTGATTCACAAGTATGGACATAATGCGGGAAATCAGTCTGATATTGACCAGTACAGAAAAGAATTGCTGAAGGACCTCCCGAAGGATTTCTGTGCAAAAGGCAATATCGTGGCATTCATCGATGAGTGTCACCGTACCAATTCCGGCAAATTGCATGAGGCTGTAAAAGTGCTGATGCCTAACGCCGTTCTGATTGGTTTTACGGGTACTCCTCTTTTGAAAACGGACAAGCAGACGAGCCTGGAAACATTCGGTACATACATCCATACTTATAAATTCGATGAAGGCGTAGAGGACGGAGTGGTTCTTGACCTTCGTTATGAAGCGAGGGATGTAGATCAGGATTTGTCCAGCCAGGATAAAGTCGATTTGTGGTTTGAAAACAAAACACACGGATTGACTGAACGTGCAAAACTCCAATTAAAGCAGAGTTGGACTTCTATCAATAAACTGTATAGTTCCAAGCAGCGTCTGGAGAAAATTGCATCCGATATCGTTTTTGATATGAGCCTTAAGCCGAGACTTAAGGAAGACCGTGGCACAGCTATGCTTGTGGCAAACAGTATTTATGAGGCTTGCCGCTATTGGGAAATCTTCATGAGCATGGGATTTACTAAGTGTGCTGTTGTTACTTCTTATGAACCTACCACACAGAGTGTCAGAACGGCCACGACTGACCCTAATCAAGCAAGCGAAGACGAGTATAAAAAAGCAATCTATGAGCGTATGCTCGGCGGAAAGAAAATTGCTGAGTTTGAAAAGGATGCCAAGGAACGCTTCAAACACGAGCCGGCGCAGATGAAACTGCTTATTGTGGTTGATAAACTGCTGACTGGCTTTGACGCTCCGAGTGCAACCTATCTTTATATTGATAAATCCATGCGTGACCATGACTTGTTCCAGGCTATCTGCCGTGTTAACAGACCAGATGGCGAGGACAAGGATTATGGATATATCGTGGATTATATGGACTTATTCCGTAATGTGCAGCTTGCGGTTGCAGATTACACAACCGAGGCCTTCGATGGCTACGATAAAGAAGATGTCGAAGGACTCATTAAAAATCGCTATGATGAAGCAAAATCTGAGTTGGAAGGAACACTCACTTCTCTTGAAGCGTTGATTGAGAATGTTCCTATGCCACAGGCAGATACCGACTACATTGAATATTTTTGCGGTGATGACAGCGAAAGTGATGAGAAAACCGCAAGAAGAGACACACTGTATGCGTTGACGGCGGCTCTTTCTCGTTCCTTTGCCAATTGCTGCGACAGATTGGTTGCTGATTATGGTTATACCGAAGAGGATGTAAATCACCTGCGTGGTGAAATATCCGGCTATAACAAAATCAAGGAAATGATTAAGTTGGCAAGTTGCGATTATATTGACCTCAAGCCATATGAGGCTGATATGCGCTATATTTTGGATACCTACATCCGTGCCGAAGACACAAAAGTGGTGAGTGAACTCGGAAATATGTCTCTTGTTGAACTTCTCTTACAAGGGAAAACGACAACTCCGGCGGATCTGGTTAAAGACCTGCCTGGTGACAATGAGGCAAAAGCTGAGACAATCGACAACAACTTGCAGCATGAAATTGTTAAGAAGATGAGTTCCAATAGTGTGTACTATGGAAAGTTGTCTGAGATGCTGAAGAAAATCATCATGCAGCGAAAGATTGAAGCTATGAGTTATGAAGAATATCTCAGACAGGTTGTTGAACTGGCGGAAGCCATTCTCCATCCGGAAACCAGTGGTAGCTATCCTAATGAGATTAAGGATAGCGCCGCAAGACGTGCGTTGTATGACTATTTTGAGCAGAATGTTGAATTGACGATTGATGTTGATGGAGCAATCCGAGTATCGATTCAACCGGAATGGAAGAGAAATTTTCAAAAACAGCAGCGTATAAGACTTGCTATTTATAAAAAATTATTGCTTCATAGCTATAGCGAAGACAAGGCGACTGAAGAAACCAATAATGTCTTCGATATTGCACAAAGGCAGGAAGAATACGATGCGTAAAGAAGAAATGGAAATCGGTGGGTTGACCGTTGAAATTATAAGAAAGAGCAATCTAAAAAATCTGTATGTTAGAGTCAACCCGCCGGAAGGCAATGTGACCGTTAGTTCTCCCCTGGAACTGAAGGATGAAGATATAAAATTATTTGTCCTGAAGAAATTACCGGAGATTACTAAGGTTCGTGACAGAATGTTGGCGCAGGAGCGTCAGAGTAAAAGAGAATATGTATCCGGCGAATCCCATTACTTGTGGGGTAAACCATACCGTTTGCAGGTCATCTATGAGGACAAGCAACAGAAAATTGTAAAAACGCCAACCAAAATAGTAATGACTGTGCCGGAAGGTACATCAACGGACGCAAAAGAGAAATTATTTATTGAGTGGTATAGACAGGAATTGAGCCGTGTCCTGGATACCGTTGTAGCAAGTTGCGAAAAGAAAATGGAAGTATATGCGAGTGAAGTTCGTATTAAGAATATGAGAACTCGCTGGGGCACGTGTAACATTGACAAGCGCAGGATTTGGATTAATTTGCAGCTTGCAAAGAAACCTGTGGAGTGTCTTGAATATGTGGTTGTTCACGAATTAGTGCATTTGTTAGAGAAAAACCACACGCATAGATTCCACGCTTTAGTAGAGCAGTATTATCCGACATGGCGTGAAGCAAAAAAATTGTTGGCTACTATGCCTCTTGATTACATGGAAAAAGGAGAATCCGATATTGATGACGAAGAAGCTGACATCGAGCGATATCTATGATATCAATAAAAAAACAGGAGCCTTAATTCTTGGCAAGAATCGCCTGGATGATTATGCAACTAAATATCTGACTAAGCATTGCAAAGAGGCTCTTCTGGCTCCGATGTCACTTCCCGTTGAGAAGATTCTCGCAGAAGCACAACTTACAGTCAAAGAAGTATCACTTTCGAGAAATCTCGATATATTTGGATGTTGCTTGCTTTTAGATGGAGAGGTTGATGTATATGATGCCGATAATGGCACATCTCAGTCCGTTCACTTTCCTGCGGGGACAATATTGATTGACCCTGCCTCTGAGGCGGTTTACGGCGAGGGCGCAAAACGAAATACTCTTATACACGAGGCACTACATTGGGAAAAGGATAAGATGTATTTTGAAATTTTGGCATTGAAAAATGCTGCCGCATCAGAAAAACTGTATCCAATTATGTGCCGACAGTCCGAAACATTCTTTGAGCCTCCGGAAGGGAAAAAGACAAAAGAAAATGAGGTAAAGTGGTTGGAGTGGCAGGCACATAGATTGGCTCCAAGAGTGTTGATGCCTTTTGAAATGTTCAAACAGAAGGCACAGGAGTTAATAGCCAGTTATAACGACCCACAAAACGATATATTTCCATCCTGCGATATCCTTATTGAGGATTTGAGTACATTTTTTATTGTATCTCGTGTTTCGGTCAAGTACCGTTTGATTGAGGTTGGTTTGCTTGATATACTCCGAAATTTTGATGATTTTGATGCAGTATTTGCGGAAATAACAGGAAGCAAGGAACTGGTGGCATTAACACCGCTTGAAGCCTATCAACTTCTATCCGCAGACTCATCATTAAGAGAGTGGGTAGATGGAGGCCGTTTCGTATATGCAGATGGCTATTTTGTTCTTGCTGAGAAGCAGTATGTTCTAATAAAAGAAGGCGAACTCCATTTAACAGCAAAAGCAAAGAAAAAGCTGGTTCAATGTGCTATTAATATCCGCGAGTATAAGTACACTGAATACCGAAATGTGTCGAAGGACTTGATTGGTTTTTCTGTTCTGCATCGTGTGGAAGGGATAGACCAACGAATATTAACATTTCATCCGAAATATCAGGCCAATTTCGCATACGAACCCGACGAGGCTTATGATGCGTTTCATGAGTATATTTCTGTTTATGATGAAGCTGAAGAAATAGAACTGATGAAAAAATTAGGCGACCCGACGAGTACGCTATGCCAATGTCTGTGGTATTTGATGGAAAACAGAAAATGGAATTACCCGGAAGTGTTCAATGATAGAACAGGATTGCATAAAAATTATCACGGAAAGATAAAAAACGATAAATACAACAATATGGGTACAGATGTCCTTATGGCTATATGTGTTGGCATGAAATTAAGTCTTCGCATTACAGAAAAGATTTTTGAAAAGTCGAAGAATAAGCTGGACTATTACCATGACCCAGATAAAACCTATATTCGCATTATGGAGAATATGCCTGGTATTTCCGTACAGGATTTCAATAGCATCTGTAAAAGAGCAGGTGTTGATGAATTAGGAAGCACCATAAAAGATAATGAATAAATTTTGATAACTCACTGAGTTGGTTTTGGACCCCGAAAGGGGTCCTTTTTTTATGTCCAAAAACAGAAAACACCGATATTATGGGCATTCCTCGACCAACTCACCGAGTTGGTCATGAAAAATCTTAAAGAATTATAATGTCTATGACAATCAACACAAGGAGATTGTCAGAAAAAATATTCCAATGCCCGAAGTGGTCGACCTTAAGGCGGCGGGATACATCAAGAGTCAAGAAATTAGCTAACAGGCTGTTTTTTGAACGAGATGTACCCACCGTGCTTTGTCATGCCCATTTTCGGTATCAGAGTCGGTGTACATCATTACATCGGCTCTTTTTGTGTCCCTGCCGCCACCCAATTGGGCGGAAAAGAAAGGCAGGGACTTTAAATGAGAAAGTTCAAAACAGCGGAAGACAACCGTACAAATTACATCTACTACTTCAACGATGGTACAAGCTACACCATCACACCCGGTGAAAACGGAGAAAACGCAACCATCATCTCTCAGCTTCATGGTATGGACGATGACGAACTGGATGCCGACCGTAGAGAGGCATATCACTGTCCGATTCACTATGACGGCTACCACGACGGGGACGGCGACGATGCGGATGACCGCAACCCGTATCTTGAGGATGAAACCTATAATCCTCTGGCACAGATTCTGACCTCCATTGCAAATGAGGAGCGTTCTCTACAGATAGAAAAGTTGAAGGTTGCTTTGTCACAGCTTACGGACAAGCAGAAGGATACCATTGTGAAAAAGTTCTATCGTGGCATGACCAACGTGCAGATTGCAGCCGAAGAGGGCGTTTCCGAGGCGGCCATCCGTAACAGACTTACCAAGATTTATGCAGCACTGAAAAAGAAAATCTAAAAAAGTTTCATTTGAGGGGGTTCGATTCCCCCTCATTTTTCGCTTATGGACAGAGGGGTGAGAAAAACTCCTCGGAAAGGAGCCAAGTGCAATGGGAATTAAACACAAGGTATGTATCAACATTGCAAACCCCGGCGGCACACCTTCTCCGGTAGTCCGAAGCGGTACGGTGCAGATTCGCAAGAAACTGCTCGACTTCCTCTTTGGTCAGCAGGTCAACGTTCTGGTTCTCTCTCCAGGTGATTCGGTGCAGACCGTCGAGATTCACGAACTGAAAGGAGGCGAGAACCATGACAAACGCTAACAAATTTAATCTGCTCCTCGATGTGGTGAAGCTGATGCACTCATTGGCAGACGGACTGGAAGCTGTGGCTTATGCATTTGCCGACAGCCAGGAAATCTTCGTAGAAGCCAAGGGAGTGTCGAAGCCTGTCGAAACAGGACAACCCACAAAGCAGATAGCAGAAAAGGTGCCTGCTTTGGCAGATGTCCGTGCTGTGCTTGCGGTTAAGACGCAGAACGGTATGACAGCCGAGGTAGCCCAACTGCTACCAGCAGGAGGGAAAGCAGGATGATGGCGTCTTTGTGGCTGCGAAAAATATGTTCATAGAATTGAAGAGCAACATCGTAATCCACACCCAGGACGCTTTGAAACAGGGCAATCATCCCATTGGCAAAGTGGCCTTGTAAGAGGACCGTGTAGGAAAAATATATCGCAATGGTAGTCGCTGCCAGTACAGTGACGGCGCGGAGGAATATCTTCCTGCGCAGCGGCCTGAAGCCTTTCTTACTTTTCAATGGTGTAGCCGACCCCCCATACCGTTTTTATGAACCTTGGGTTTCGGGCGGGCTCGCCCAGCTTTTCCCGCAGCCGTCCGATGTGGGCCATGACGGTGTTATTGCTGTGCAGGTATTTTTCACCCCACACTGCCTCAAACAATTCCTCGGAGGGGACGACAATCCCCTGTTTTTCACAGAGATACCAGAGGATGGAAAACTCGATGGGAGTCAGCTGGACTTCCTTCCCGAACAGGAAACACTTGTGGTTGTCCTGGGTGATGACCAGCCCCCGGATGTCATATTCATGGACAGGGTCCTCCTGCCTTGGGACGGGTCTGTTATAGAGCCTGTACCGCCGCAGCTGGGTCTTGACTCGGGCTGCAACTTCCAGGGGATTGAAGGGCTTGGTGATATAGTCATCAGCCCCGATGGTCAGGCCCATAATCTTGTCCCTATCTGCCACCCTGGCAGTGAGCATGATAATGGGGCAATAGGACTTTTCCCGGAGTTTCTTGCAAAGCTGAAAGCCATCTGCATCGGGGAGCATCACATCCAGGAGCGCCAGGTCGAATTCTGTGTGCTCCATGCAGTCAAATGCCTCTGCACCGGTATAGCATTTATGGACTATATAGCCATCGCCGGTTAGATAAATCTCCAATACGTCAGCCAGTTCTTTTTCATCATCTACCACCAGGATATGGGCGATACTATTCACAGAATTTGCCATTTGGCTTTCACTCCCTTTTTTTCTTGCAAATGCCAACAATGGTGTTGGCGACACTCAGCACAATATACAGGCCCGTAAAGTTAATCCAAATATCCTGATACGCCGTTTTTGCCAATGGTTCCCGCAAACTGGTAAACCAGACATAGGCGAAGGCCAGCAGCAGGGACGGGATGTACGCGGCCACATACCGCAAGATGGGCGGCTTAATGGGTAGACTGGTACACAGCTCAAACGCCGCAACGCCAATCAGAAGGATGATCGCCCTGTCCAGCTCATGCCAGTTGCCGCTGGGGTCCTCATAAATATCGTTGTAGAGATACAAAACGCTGTTTAACAGCGTAATTACAGTATAGATGATGCAATAGACCGACACAGGATCGATCCATTTTTGTTTACTCATTTTCCCTTTGCCTCCCTAAGATTTCACTGCCATTATATCAAAGTTGTTTTTCTTCTTTTTGTGTTTTCCCTGTGGAATTTCTTAACATTTTCCTATTCTTAGCTACTTAATATCCTTTCGCCGGAATAGCCATATCCCGCCCAGGCAAAGTGCCGCGCTCAGCCCTGCGTCAAGCAGAATGATCCGTACCGGGTGCAAAATATCTTGTTCTGATAGTCCTGCCAGCTGTGTAGTCTCCGAAACAGGCGGAACAGATTTGCTTGTAGCAGGTTACACATGGTTGCCACCTCCATAGTTTTGTGATTTTGTGTTGTAACACAAGAAAACGGCAGTCTGCTTAAAAACCGCCGCTTTCCATGAACTATGAGATCTGCGTGAATGTAGAGTGCTGTTTGCGGTAGGTATCGTTGTCTTTTTCACTGAGTTCCCGTTCCGCCTGGGCCAGCTGGCGTTCCAATTCTTTGATTCGGGCCTCGTTGGTTTCGGTACCCAGCTGCTGTTTCAGCTCCTGCTGCTTCTTTTTGAGTTTTTCGATTTCCCGGTCCACCTTGCCCGTATCGCAGACCCACTTTTCCTCCGGCTTTTTGGGCGCGCCTGCCGCCTTTTCCGGATCGTCGAAATGAATTTTTGGCTGACCATCCTCATCCTTGCCCATCCAGTAGCGGCCGGAGGGCTCCTGTGGTTCCTCGGGGACGTACTCATCCATCGTGGCCTTTGGCTGGCGGCTTTGAGGCTCCTCGGGTTTCTGAACCTTAGGCGCGCCCTGTGTCTTCTCAGGAGCGGACAAGGGGCGGATTGCTTCGTGATTCAAACCAGAAATTGGCGTCATAAGATATTCCTCCTTAAAATATTATGCAGAAAATGAAACACTGGGTTCTGTTTCTGCCGGAACGGCTGAAACCTCTCCAGCCGGCGTATAAATCATCGGCTCACTGGAAACTGGTTCTGCCGCCTCGACAGGCGGGATGTTCTTCAGCGCCGCTTTCGCCGCCTCGCTGATTTGGACCTGGTCGGTCTCCTGGGAACGGCCCGGCTCTGCGCCTTCTTCCGCCCGCTTGTGTTCCTCCCGGCGCTTTTCGATGGCGGCTTCTTGCTCCAGCTTGGCCTTTTCCTTTTCAGCCTCCGCCTCAGCCTTCATGCCCTCGTCCAGTTTTTCCTGATATTTGACGGCCTTCTCGGTGCATTCGCCAGTATAGCCCAGCGCACGTTTCATCTTCTCCATGTCGCCTTCAGCACTGGCCTGGCGGTACACACTCATGGGCGTACCCGCCAGCTTGATATTGGAGCTGGCACCCAGGAGTCCATCCATCATCTGTACGTTCATGCTTGCGTCTCCTTTCTATGGCTAATTTTGCAAAAAGTTCTTTGCTTTTATCAGTATATAGAGCAAAGGACACCGTTTCAAGGCTCTTGTAATGAAATGCTATCTGGATGTCATGAAATGTTTTGTGAGATCATGATTTCGTTGCCCGCATCCGCTCGACCAAGAACTGTTTTTTTATGGTAAGGACATTGCAAAACCCAAATGTCACAGAAACATCCGTATCATTCATCCGATCAGCTTAAAAACAGGCTGAATTGTTACAAAACTCGGACATTACAAAATTTTTTGTCTGTATCCATGTGTTACTGCTGCAGCTTTATGGTATCCACAATGGACAATTGCCCGATTCTTTTGACTGGCCGCCGAATTGCCAGCGCCGCAGAGCCGAAGCATAACATGACAATCAGCAGCAGGGAGGCAACCGGAAGCTGCCAGGTTGTTCCCCATTTATCTGCAATCAGGAACTGGAACATCATCTTATTCAACGGCAATCCCAGTACACATCCAGTGACACATCCTAAAACTGCATAGGTGGTTGCTTCTGCAGCAATCATCTTATAAAGCTGTCCGGCGCCCATTCCAATGGAACGCATCACGCCATACTGTCTGGTCCTCGCCGCCACGCTGGCATTCATACTGTTAAAGATATTGAATACGGTGATCAGCGCAATGATAAACAGGAACCCGTAAATAAACACGGCGCCTGTATAGTAGGAACTCTGGGATTCCGAATTTGACAGTCGTTTATCTGCAATGGAGACGTCAGATGGAAGCAGGCTCCGTATTGCCGATACTGTCTCATCCGTGCCGCTGCCTGCAAGCTGTATATCCACAGCCGTATAGCCTGCCGCACCGATGCTTTCCGTAAACAGCTGTTCTGAGCATATAATGTATCCAAGGCTTCCCGCTTCACTTGATGCGTTTGTAGAAGAAAGGATTCCCGCAATCCTCGCCCGTTTCTCCCCAAAAGGCGTATGGAGCGTCACAGTATCCCCGGTCTTCCATTGCATGCCATCCCGGTAGGACACTAAGATATCCCCGGCTCCTCCCGAAACCGCATAATATCTTTTTCATTTATTTTTATCCATCACTCCGGATGCCTCCGACATATAAAAAGTAAAATTGCAATTTCCACAGCCAACAGAGCCAACAGGACATACAGCAGTACCGGCCAGGCCGAGACACCTCCCGCAAGCAGCAGCATTACCACCGGAACCACATATTTCCGAGGGTGATGCCACAGATCGCTTTCAATCTTCCGGCCAGATCGGAGCCAGGATACCACGAATATAGACATGACGCATAACCGATTTCTCCTTGAAAAAGGGGCGCTTACTCTCTGGGGATAAGTACCCCGGAAAATTTGTTTTATTCATTTGTTTTTCTATTCTTGTGATGATAAATCACCAACACCAAAACGAAGGAAACAAGCTGCGCTGCCATAATCCGGACAATCTGCAATTCGTCCGTACCCGTTGAAGAAACCACATGCAGCATATTGGTGGCAACGGTATTATTGAACAGATGGTCACCAAGTCCAACCCATAGGTTCCTTGTCACGCGGTAAAGAAGCCCCCACTTGACACCCATGATCCCGGCGAGAATCACATAACCGATGCTCATAAAAGCCATTGCCCCAAATGACACCTCACCATCTATATAGCTCCTGATTGGCATGACAATGTGCCAAATGCCAAACAGAAATGCGGCAATCAAATTTGCGGCCATAAAGGGCTTTGTTTCAGAGAGCAGCTTAATAAACAGCCCGCGGAAAACGCCCTCCTCCATCCACACATTGACGATATTGAATAATACGCACAACGCAAAGAAAACAAAGCCGGTATTCTTTATGGGAGAGCCGGTCAATGAAAAACCGCTGACATATAGTTCAAAATGCGCGGGATTGCCTTGCAGGGACAGAATGGCAAATTCAAGGC